>NZ_CP132956.1:4542500-4566970 GCF_030863885.1 Paracoccus actinidiae | reverse complement strand
CATGTTTGTGAGAAAGGAGCGGACCATGACGATCGTTACCCTCGGAATTGACCTGGGCAAGACCCTTTGCAGCATTGCCGGCATGGACGCCGATGGCGCTGTTGTGTTGCGGCGGCGCGTGCGCCGGGCGACCTTGGTGTCGCTGGCCGACAAGCTTGCGCCCTGCACGGTGGCGATGGAAGCGTGCTGCGGGGCGCATCACGTCGGGCGACTGTTCGCTGCGCGCGGTCATGACGTCAGACTGATGTCGCCTGAATACGTGCGGCCTTACGTGAAGGCGCAGAAGAACGACGATCGGGACGCGGAGGCCATCGCCGAGGCTGCCACGCGTCCGACGATGCGGTTCGTTGAACTGAAGAGCCAGGATCAACTCGACCTACAGACCCTGCACCGGGCCCGCTCGCGGGTGGTTGGGGTCAGACAGACATTGCTCAACCAGCTGCGCGCGATCTTGCTGGAGCGCGGGATCACCTTCCCGCAAGGAAGACGCGTGCTCGAACGTGAGGTCGATGCCTTGATCGCGCAGCAACCCGAGGGGCTGAGCCCCCGCATCTACGAGCTGGTCGCCGACATGCGTGCCGAGTGGCGCGAACTCGACGGCCGCATTGCTGCCTTGAATGCGGAGTTTGCCGAGCTTGTCCGGGCAGACCCCCAGGCCGGGCATCTGGTGACAATCCCCGGTGTCGGCGTTCTGGGCGCCACCGCCATGGTGGCGGCAGTGGGCTCAGGCGACGCCTTCCGACGGGCGCGCGACCTTGCCGCATGGCTCGGCCTTGTTCCGCGGCAAATGACGACCGGCGGCCGACCAAAGCTGCTGGGGATCACCAAGCGGGGAAACAAATACTTGCGCATGCTGTTCATCCATGGGGCTCGCGCGGCACTGCCAGGGCTGACGAAGACCGAGACGCCGCTCGGCGCCTGGCTGCGCGGTCTGCTGGCCCGAGCGCACCGCAATGTTGCGGTTGTCGCCTTGGCCGCCAAGCTGGCCCGAATTGCCTGGGCAACGTTGCGCCGTGGCGGAAGGCAGCGGTCGAAGATGCGCTCAAGGCGGGTTGGTCTCCGGAACAAATTGCTGGCCGAATGCGGCTTGAGCAGCACCGCATCTGCGTCAGCCATGAAACGATCTACCGCTTCGCCTATTCAAAACTTGGCCTTGAGGAAGCGTTCTATCGCCACCTGCCCGAGCATCGCAGACGTCGCAGGCCGCGAAACCACCGACGACATCAGCGTAGTCACATCCAGGACAGCCAGAGCTTGTGTCACCGGCCTGCGGTTGTTGCCGAGCGTCAGGAGTTCGGCCATTGGGAGTGCGATCTGATGATGTTCCGAAAGGAAAACGGCAAGGTGAATGTCACCTCGCTGGTCGAGCGGGTCAGCCGATTTACCGTTATCATGCGCAATGAGGATCGCCACTCCGAGCCGATCATGGAAGCGCTGATCGCGGGGCTCGCCCCCTTGCCCGCCGAAGCACGCCAGTCAATCACCTTTGATCGTGGCACCGAGTTCTCTGCCTGGCGGCGACTGAAGGACGGGATCGGCGCTGCGCGCTGATCGCGGGGCTCGCCCCCTTGCCCGCCGAAGCACGCCAGTCAATCACCTTTGATCGTGGCACCGAGTTCTCTGCCTGGCGGCGACTGAAGGACGGGATCGGCGCTGCGAGCTGGTTCTGCGATCCGCAGGCACCGTGGCAAAAGGGAACGGTCGAGAACACGAATGGCAGGCTGAGAAAGCACCTGCCCCGCTCAACTGAACCGACGGCTCTGACAAATCGATATTTGAGGTCGATTTGCCAGCGCCTCAACTCCACGCCGCGCAAGTGTCTCGGCTATCGGACACCCGCGGAGGTCTTCGAAAGCAACCTGATGGCCATCAGAAACAGACTGGAGTAGAAGAAAAACAACGATTTGCGCTTCGGCGTGAGTCCACACCGCAAAGTTAAAATGTCTCACCTCTGCAATTCAGGAATGTCACACTCCCCTGGATGAGCATCGTGTCGATCCTTGGGAGCCGGACATGGGATGGGTGATGATGAGCGAGCGAGAACTGAACCGGGCCAATGCGCCATGGCACGCGCCAGCTCTATGGTAAGCGCGCGCGCCATGGCGCAGGCCACCGCCACCTGGCCTGGTTTTACGCCGCCGCGTGGCCGGGTTTTGCACCGACGTTGACACCCGCCTCTCCTAAGGGTTTCGCATCCTAAAGGCCGCTGCCGGATCGCTGCATGAGCGTGGCAGGAAGCCCGATCCGTGCTAGAATGATCTCTGGAGGAAAGGCTGTCCGCAAGCGGGCGTCCCAGAGCAAGAAAACCAGGAGAGCTTGCGTGAAGGGTCTCGTCTCTCTGCTCATCATCCTCTCGCAGCCGGCCTATGCCGCCTGGGATATCCGCCAGTGCGCGGCGACAGTAAGGGAACGCCATGGCATTCGTCTTGAGGAAGCCATGAAGATCTGCGCCGGTTCCCAGGCGAAACAGGGTGAACGTCGCAGATGTGTCATCGGCAAGGTCAAAAATCACGGCATGACACCCGAAAGCGCCCTGAGCGCCTGCCTGAACGGTTCGCAAAGATCGAAGCAGTCGCTGCACGCCCCCGGTACAGCACCAAGCTAATAGACATGCGTTGAGCCTTCGCCAGTCGAGCGCACGCCGCCTCCGCAGCCAACAATGCGGGAAATTACAGTTGTATATCGTTCTATAAAACGGTCGTTTGTGTACACGTATAAAACAGAGTGCCGCTGACCGGTGCTCTTTTTGAGGAGGGCATGGGGGTCAGATACCAAGCCCGTGCCTCCTGTCAGCGCAGCACTCCTGTAGTCCAGAGCCGTGAGAGCAGCCTGTCGGTACGCAGAGCGGGCTGCTGACGGCCCCCGGCGAGTGCTGTCGATAAGCAATAATTACCAGATATAGATCAACCATCCGTAAATCAGTCTCTGATCCGCATTACCGGTGGTAATTGCGGCTGTGGCATATTTCAGACTAAAATCCGTGGGCTAATTTGCTGTGGCGGGCCTAGGGTAACCGGGGCAGATTGCGGGGCACGGTATTGCGCTTGTGATCTTGGTCTGATTCAAAATCGTATGGGCCTGTCATCGGATGATACCTTTGGGACGCTGAGCGCCGACAGTTTGCGTCGGCGTCCCAGTGTCTGGTGCGCTACAAGACCAACGACTACTCGGTGCCGGTTGCCTTCGGCCATCAGGATGTCTGGATCCGGGCCTATGTCCACGACGTGGTGATCGGCTGCCGGGGCGAGGTCATTGCCCGCCATCCCCGCTGCTGGGATCGCGAGGAGATCGTCTTCGATCCGATCCACTACCTGCCGCTGCTGGAGCAAAAGATCAACGCGCTGGATCAGGCCGCACCATTGCAAACCTGGGAGCTTCCCGAGGAGTTCGCCACCCTGCGCCGGCTGATGGAAGCGCGCATGAACCGACATGGCCGACGCGAATACGTCCAGGTCCTGCGGTTGCTGGAAACTTTCGACCTGGCTGATCTGCATGCCGCGGTGAAGCAGGCGCTCCAGATGGGCGCGATTGGCTTTGACGCCGTAAAGCACCTGCTGCTTTGTCGTGTGGAACGCCGTCCGCCCCGCCTGGACCTCGACTGCTATCCCTATCTGCCCAAGGCCACGGTCGAGAAGACCAAGGCCGGTTCCTACATGCGGCTGTTGTCGGGCAATGCGGAGGACGCGGCATGAACGATGTCCCGGAAATCCTGCTCGCCCATCACCTCAAGGCCCTGAAGCTGCCGACATTCCTGCGGGAACATCAGAAGCTGGCCCGGCAATGCGCGGCCGAAGGCATGGACCATGTCCGATACCTCGCCCGGCTTGTCGAACTGGAGTTGATGGACCGGGAGCGGAGGATGGTCGAACGCCGCATCAAGGCCGCCAAATTCCCCACGGTCAAAAGCCTCGACAGCTTCGACTTCGCCGCTATCCCCAAGCTCAACAAGATGCAGGTGCTGGAACTGGCCCGCTGCGAATGGATCGACCGCCGCGAGAACGTCATTGCCCTTGGTCCAAGTGGCACGGGCAAGACGCACGTCGCCCTTGGCCTCGGACTGGCGGCTTGCCAGAAGGGGCTCTCCGTTGGCTTCACCACCGCCGCAGCCGTGGTCAACGAACTGATGGAGGCCCGCGACGAGCGCCGCCTGCTTCGCGTTCAGAAGCAAATGGCCGGTTACAAGCTGCTGATCATCGACGAGCTGGGCTTCGTGCCGCTGTCCAAGACCGGCGCCGAATTGCTGTTCGAGCTGGTGCGGCGGGACGTTGTCGCGCCGTCAGATCACTTGATGATCTTGGAGACCACGCCGGCCCCGACGGTGCGGCCGCCTTCGCGGATGGCGAAGCGCAGCTTTTCCTCCATCGCGATCGGCGCGATCAGCTCGACCTCGAACTTCAGGTTGTCGCCCGGCATCACCATCTCGGTGCCCTCGGGCAGCTTCACGGTCCCGGTCACGTCCGTGGTGCGGAAGTAGAACTGCGGGCGGTAGTTGGCAAAGAACGGCGTGTGGCGGCCGCCTTCCTCCTTGGTCAGGATATAGGCCTCGGCCTCGAAGGTGGTGTGCGGGTTCACCGACTTCGGCTTGCACAGCACCTGGCCGCGCTCCACGCCGTCACGGTCGATGCCGCGCAGCAGGACGCCCACGTTGTCGCCCGCTTCCCCGCGATCCAAGAGCTTGCGGAACATCTCGACGCCCGTGCAGGTGGTCTTGCGGGTGTCGCGGATGCCCACGATCTCCAGTTCGTCGCCCACGTTGACCGCGCCGCGCTCGATACGCCCCGTGACAACCGTGCCGCGGCCCGAGATCGAGAACACGTCCTCGATCGGCATCAGGAACGGCTGGTCGATGGCACGCTCGGGGGTCGGGATGTATTCGTCCACCGCCGCGATCAGCGCCCGGATCGAGTTCTCGCCGATCTCGGGATCGCGGCCTTCCATCGCGGCCAGGGCCGAGCCCTTGATGATCGGGATGTCGTCGCCCGGATAGTCGTAGGAGGACAGCAGTTCGCGCACCTCCATCTCGACCAGTTCCAGCAGTTCCTCGTCATCGACCTGGTCGACCTTGTTGAGGTAGACGACCATGTAGGGGATGCCCACCTGGCGACCCAAGAGGATGTGCTCGCGCGTTTGCGGCATCGGGCCGTCGGCGGCGTTCACCACCAGGATCGCGCCGTCCATCTGCGCCGCACCCGTGATCATGTTCTTCACATAGTCGGCGTGGCCCGGGCAGTCGACATGCGCGTAGTGGCGGTTTTCCGATTCGTATTCCACATGCGCCGTCGAGATCGTGATCCCGCGCGCCCGCTCCTCGGGTGCCCCGTCGATCTGGTCATAAGCCCGGAATTCGCCGAAATACTTCGTGATCGCAGCCGTCAGCGTCGTCTTGCCGTGGTCAACATGGCCAATCGTGCCAATGTTGACATGCGGTTTCGTCCGTTCAAACTTTGCCTTTGCCATCAAGCGATGAGTGTGGGCGTCGGCTGTTGTAAAAGCCGGGATAACGGCCGATCCCGTTGCGGGCTTCCGAGAGGCCGGCATAGGCCCGCAGGTAGACCTCTTCGTATTTGATAGTCCGCCACAGGCGCTCCACGAAGACGTTGTCGCGCCAGGCGCCTTTGCCGTCCATGCTGATCTTGATCTCGCGGGTGGCCAGCACCTTGATAAACTCGGTCGATGTGAACTGGCTGCCTTGGTCGGTAGTGAGGATCTCGGGTGCGCCGTGCCTTGTCAGAGCCTCTTCCAGGGCTTCGATGCAAAAATCCGCCTCGGGCGTGATCGACACCCGCCATACCAGGACATGTCGGGTGAACCAGTCGAGCACGGCAGCGAGATAGATGAACCCACGCGCCAGGGGAATGTAGGTGATGTCCATCGCCCAGACCTGCTTGGGCCGGGTGATGGGCAGCTTCCTGAGCAGATAGGGGTAGATCTTGTGCCCCGGCGCAGGTTTCGAGGTGTTCGGCCTGCGATAAAGGGCTTCGATCCCCAGGCGCTTGATCAGCGTGGCAACATGCAGCCGCCCAACCTTGAAGCCTTGCCTCGAACCCGTAATCCCTGCAGCATCCGGCTGCCCGCGAACGGGAACTCCAGGTGCAGCTTGTCGATCAGGGTCGCATCAGCTTCAGATCCGCGTCCGACACCGGGCGGGGCTTGCAGTAGACGCTGCCCCGGCTGATCCCCAGCACGATGGCCTGGCGGCTGACGCTCAGCTTCGCGGCTGGATCGATCATCTTCTTGCGCTCGGCAACAGACCCGCCTCGTCCCAAGCGCGCCGGACAAAAGATCGTTCTCCAGCGTCAGATCTCCGATCGTCGCATGCAGGGTCTTCACATCGATGATCGGTTCTGGCTCGGCTTTCAGGCTTCACCGAAAACCCCGGTCGCGCCCTCAAGCAACGGATCGCGCCACTGCTTGACCTGGTTCGGGTGAACGTCGAAATCCTGCGCCAGCTCGATCAGGGCGGGGCGCTGCGACGCTTGATCGCAGCTACAGCCACTTTCGCCTTCAGTGCCGGGCTGTGGGACCTCGCGCGGTCGTCTGGTCATGGTCTTCTCCTCGCTCGCAGCATCATGCTGCCCAATCGCCGGGAAATTGATCCACCAGATCAATTTCTGGCCCGGCTCAGACGCGGAAAATCCACCTATCCCAGCCGTTCAGATTTCCTGAACCACCTCTTGCGGGGTGGTTTTGCCCTCGTCCGCAGAGCTCTGCTTGCACGGGGGCCTTCGGCAAGCCTTGCCCCCCTGTGTCAGCGTAGTTGTCCGCCCGTCGTCTTTTCCTCTATTTTTCAGGTGGGCGGGATAGGACGATGACTTGGGATATTCACCGGAACGTAACGGCTGTGCTGAAACGGATGCTGCCGCCGCACAGCATGGCCATTCGGCAGCTGTCGCGGGAGGAAGGAATTTCGGAGGCGACGCTGCACAAGTGGCGAACCGAGGCGCGGGCCAAGGGTCAGCTTTTGCCTGACGCCGATGCTGGTCCCGAAGGCTGGTCTTCGCGCGACAAGTTCGCGGCGGTGCTGGAAACAACTGCGCTGAACGAGGCCGATCTGAGCGAATACTGCCGGACGCGCGGGCTTTATCCGGCGCAGATCACCGCGTGGCGGGCGGCATGCGAGCAGGCGAATGATTGGGAGCGCACGAGCACGGTGCGTCTGGCTCAGGCCACGAAGGAAGAGAAAAAGCGGGTCAGGGATCTGGAGCGGGACCTGGCGCGCAAGGACAAGGCTCTGGCGGAAACCGCCGCTCTGCTGGTTCTCCGAAAAAAGGCTGCGGCGATCTGGGGGGGCGACGAGGACGCATGATCAGCACCCCGGATCGCCAAACTGCAGTTGCTCTGATCGACGCGGCCGTCATCGCTGGCGCGCGGCGCGCCAACGCCTGTGCTGAACTGAACATCAGCGAGCGCACCCTGCGGCGCTGGACGAAAGACGGTCAGGTCCACGCCGATCAGCGCCCCTCACGCCGCGCCCCGCGCCGGCCAACAAGCTGAGCGCCAAAGAACGCGCGGCCGTGCTGGACATCTGCAATTCTGAGAAATTCGCCAGCCTTCCGCCCAGCCAGATCGTGCCGAAACCGGCCGATCAGGGACGGTATCTGGCCTCGGAGTCCAGTTTCTACCGCATGCCTCACGCGCGGAGGGGCAACAGCATCATCGGGGCCGGGCCAGACCGCCGGTCCGGCGCAAACCACCCGCCAGCTACAAGGCCAGTGCGCCCTGCCAGGTCTGGACTTGGGACATCATCTGGATGCCTGGACCGATCGCCGGTATGTTCTTTTACCTTTACCTGATCGTGGACATCTTCAGTCGCAAGATCGTCGCCTGGGAAGTTCATGAGCGCGAGAGCGCGGAGCTGGCGGCTGCCCTGATCCGGCAGGCGGTTCTGGCGGAAGGCTGCCTGGGTCATGCGCATGCGCCTGAAGGCGAAAGGGCACACCGCAAGCCCCAGAACCGCGCTGGATCACCTGGCGCGCATCCAAAAACACGTAACCCACATTGGAGCACAGACCTTTACAGGGATCTTGAAATCCCAGCCGGAACAATTGAGTCTCTTCGACGCACTCAACATCAAAAAGCCCGCCTGAACCCTCGTGTTGTGGCAAATCCGCAAATCCAAGGTAGCAATATCAACGGCTTAAGATTTTAGCTGTCGAAGATGGGAGATCAACCGGATCTGCCGCTTTGGCGACCGTTCAATCCGTTGTCCATGTGCGTCTGCTATGGTCCATCGCCATTGCGAGCGGGACTGTCGGGCCTGCAGCGGGCGTCTTGCAATCTGCTTTTCCAGCCGAGCGGCGCCAATACGAAAGCACAGGCCGCTCGGCCGATAGAAAATCGGTCAGGTTTGGTCTTTAGCAAGGAGAACACGCAGACTGGCTGCAGGTGGCATTCAGGAGTGGTGGTGGGAATAAGTTGATGAGTTTATTGGATCGCGATCACCGCAACATTGCCCGTATCAGGTTAAGATATCTCTAACGTTCGCCAGCGTGTGTGCAGTATTAGGACGTTGGTTCTTACCAGGCAGGCATCAGCACATGCTCTCGCGAGGAACGCCGTCATTGTCGCGGTCAAGACGACCGCCCCAGGAGCAGTTCTCCAAATACCACCGCGCTTCCTGGCAGCTTCCAATCGCCGAGCAGGTCCGTCGCGGGCTGCAGGAGTCGGATTGCTGGACAAGCTGCTGCAGCATCTCCGGTGTCTCGACGGGAGCATGCGACTTCCGCGATCCCTTACTCCAGTCTTAAGGCATATCGAAGTCTGTTCGCCACATGCCCTTTTGCGCTTTGCGGGCACGAACTTCCTCAGACACGTATTCAGAGGAATACTGCCGATAGGCGACCGCCAGGCCTTCTCCGACCATCCACTTGTTGAGGTCGTCGCGGTTGCTGAAGCATCTTGCGATGATACGCCCATACCGGTCCAGGTCGAGCGGCTCACAGAGCACCGGGGTCTGCCCGATCTTGTCCGCAAGAGCCAGGGCCGCCGCCTGCCCGCATCGCCAGGCCGATCCGTCACGTTCCCTGCAGATCTGGCCACTTTCTGCGGCATCGATGCCATGCAACCCATCTTCGACAGTTAAAATCTTAAGCCCCTGATATTGCTACCCCGGATTAGCGGATTTGCCACAACACTGAGCTCCTTCGCCGACGAGGGAGAACGGTGCCCAGATGGAGGGATGCGGGTTGTCCTCCTGGCGAGGGTCATCCATTAGGTCAACCATGGCGCGGCGAAGCGCCTCGGAGCGGCCCATAGTTTCGTCCTGGCGCAGTTCCACAAAGGTCTTGTCCAAGATCTGCACGGCGGCGTTGGAGTAGACAGGCCAGTGCGAAACGAGAAGGGCGCGACTGCCAGCATAGAAGAACGCTCGTGCAAGGCCGGAGAGGGCTTCTGCGCCGAGCTGGTCACCGGCAGCCGTATTGCAAGCTGAAAGGATCACCCAATCGGCATCGAGCCTCAGCTGCGCTACTTCTGAGGCGGTCAACAGCCCGTCGTCGTCAGCATCCCTGGGATGTTCTGGCGGTGTCATCACAAGGGCCGGCTCTCCTTGGCGGCGTGCCATCGCCTCAGTATCGCCGGCGAGGAGTCCATGGGTGGCAAAATGCACCACTCGATAGTTCTCGAGCTCGTTCGCCTCGCTAAGCCCTTTGATGTCGGCCTCGGTTGAGGACGATCCAAGCCGGATCTCACTCTCAGGCACGCCTAGGCTCTTTGCCACACACCGGAGTTCGAAGGAGGTGTCCGGCAGAGGACAAAGCGCGCGAACTTCCGCCGTCACAGCCTCTTGGCCAGCCCCCCTGTGATAGATCCGGTCGATGCTCCCGCTGGGCACCTCTGAGCGTTCGCGTGGTGGCAGCGGGTCGTTGGCTGCGATCACCCCGGGCGGCGTGCATGCTTCACTGGCGATCTGATGTCGGCACCCACCATCGCCAAGTAGCACCGGGTTGCCGTAGCCAAGATAAGGCCTCTCTGCCGTGCTCGACTTGGCAAACTGGCGCAGCGCCTGCAGGCTGGAAACCGAAGGCAGAACGGTGAGGGGCTGACGCCGGCCGAGCCACGCCACCCCGCTATACTCATCGAAGTTCTTCGGCCGGACCGATTGAGGCTGTTCGGTTACCAGCACCTGGAACGGCAGGCTTGTCAGTGGTCCGGAGGGCACGATGAGGAGATGTTTATCCTTGATAAGATCCTCGACCGGTCCCAGCAGGGCTCCGTAGAGTTCGTGCGCAATCCCCAGATCAAACGGAAGCGGGTCGGATAGGAGCGGCCGCGCTCGCATTCCCAGCAGGCGCCCACAGCGCGCCGGCCGGCTAATCCCCTCCCACTCCTGGCTGTCCAGACCACAGCGAAGAGCCTGAACCCTCTCCGTGAGCGCCGTCCAGCTTGCGCGTCTGTTGGGGTGTCTTCGGCATCAGCTTTTGCAGCAGGCGCTCTGCATGGACCCAGCATAAGGCATGATTGGGGATGCGGAACTGTCCGGCATCGTCTGACACGACCACCGTGTTGCCCATCAATCCATGGTGGCGCACCGCGCCCCACAGGGCGGCCTCGGTGATCTCGCGCACCAGGGTGCGGTCGAAGACGTCAAGGCGCATCCTGACCAAGTGATCATACCAAGCCATCTGCGAGGCAAATGAGGTCTCGGGGTGGGCAGCAAGCTTGCCGATGACATCCGGCGCAACCTTGCGAAGGCGCATGTAATCGAGCGCCGCATCGTTGATGATGTAATCTTCACACCCGGCCCGCAGCAGAGACAGGAAGTTCAGCCGTGACTTCGAGCGGCCCGTGCGAAACACGCTGAACCGGCTGCCGCCAATCTGGGTCGTGACTTCGTCGCGGCGAGCATGTCGGGCACCGGTGTCATCCACGCTGATATAAGGCGCATTGGCCAGGCCGCTCCGCAGGATCGCCTGATCCTCTGCGACAAACCCATCCAGATCAGAGGTCAGGATGCGCACCACCTGGCGCTTGGAGATGTCCATGCCAATGCCGTTCAGGATCGCGGTCAGCCGCTCCGTCGTCACCTGCCCCTGGGCATGCAGCGCGAGACAGAACCGGCGCAGGTTGGCCCCAAAGCCACCCAGCAGTCCTTCCGGCAAGGGCGCAATGACCCTTTTCCCCTCCGGTGTCAGCCAGCGTTCGCGCCGGTAGCAGATGAGTTCCGCCGAGATCGACAGGTCACGAACCAGGATGGTTCGATATCCCTTGAAGCGCGACCCCGCAGGGGCCGCCGCGGTCAGCACCTCCTCACGGGTGACGCGGTCCGTGTCGCGTTTCGGGCCGCGCCGCCGCCGTTGACCGCCGCTCTTGCGAACCTCCTGTTCCGTGATCTTGTCCATGCCGGAGGGTTTGAACGGAGGCCGCGGCGGCAGGTCTTTCAGCCGCGCGATCTCATCGCGCAGTTCCTGGTTCTCGGCTTGCAGGGCGGCCCGGGCCGCCTCGGCTGACGCGAGCTGATCGCCCAGGTGGGTCACGTGGTCCTCAAGCGATTGAAGCCGTCGCAACAGATCACCGACGAGCCGACGCAAACTGTCGGCGCTCAGCGTCCCAAAGGTATCATCCGATGACAGGCCCATACGATTTTGAATCAGACCAAGATCACAAGCGCAATACCGTGCCCCGCAATCTGCCCCGGTTACGACATTTTCGACGCTCGTGTATCGGTTGTTTACCGCGACGATGCGGTTTTGGCGTCGGCTGCGGCGGGGGATGCGGCGGGGGACGGGGGCGGGCTTGGCTCGCTGGCGGACACGGCGGCGGTTGTGGACGATCTTCTGGACCGCTCGGGCGATGCGCCGGTGGTGCGGCTGATTAACGCGCTGCTGCTCGAGGCGATCCGCGAGCGGGCCTCCGACATCCATATCGAGACCCAGGAAAAGCGCCTGGTGGTGCGGCTGCGCATCGACGGCATCCTGCGCCCGGTGCTGGAACCCAAGCGCGCGCTCGCCCCGCTTCTGGTCAGCCGCATCAAGGTGATGGCGCGCCTCGACATCGCCGAAAAGCGCCAGCCCCAGGACGGCCGGGTGTCGCTGCGGGTGGGCCCCCACGAGGTCGACGTGCGGGTGTCCACCATCCCCTCGCAGTTCGGCGAGCGGGTGGTCTTGCGCCTTCTGGACCGCGACCAGGCCCGGCTGGGGCTGGACCGCCTGGGCATGAGCGCGCGCGACGCCGAGGTCTTCGCGCGCCTGCTGGCGCGTCCCAGCGGGATGGTGCTGGTGACGGGGCCCACAGGCTCGGGCAAGACCACCACGCTTTACGCCGCCCTCGAGCGGCTCAACGACCGGACGCGCAACATCATGACGGTCGAGGACCCGATCGAGTATTCGCTGGACGGCATCGGCCAGGTGCAGGTCAACCCGCGCACCGACCTGAGCTTTGCCCGCGGGCTGCGGGCCATCCTGCGCCAGGACCCCGACGTGATCATGGTGGGCGAGATCCGCGACCGCGACACGGCCCAGATCGCGGCCGAGGCGGCGATGACGGGCCATCTGGTGCTGTCCACGCTCCACACCACCACCGCCATCGGCGCTGTGTCGCGGCTGATCGACCTGGGGGTGGAGCGGTTCCTGCTGGCGCCCATGCTGGTGGGCCTGGTGGCCCAGCGGCTGGTGCGCAGGCTGTGCCCCCAGTGCCGGCGCCCCGAAGCGGCCAGCCCGGCCGATGCCGCCCTGCTGGACGGCCTGGCCGTGGGCGAGCGGGTGTTTCGCGCCACAGGCTGCCCGGCCTGCCAGGGCCAGGGCTACGCGGGCCGCCTGGCCCTTTACGAGGTGATCGCCGTCACCCGCGATCTCGAGGAGATGATCCACGGGGGCGCCGCCGAGGCCGATCTGGCCCGCACGGCCCGCCGCCACGGCCCAGGCCTCATGGCCGACGGGCTGCGCAACATCCGAGACGGAAACACAACAACCGAAGACGTCGCACGCGTCTTCCAGGAAACCTGAACCGTGCGGGCGGCAGGCTCAAGGAATACAGAGGCATCGC
This sequence comes from Paracoccus actinidiae, assembly GCF_030863885.1. Taxonomy (NCBI): domain Bacteria; kingdom Pseudomonadati; phylum Pseudomonadota; class Alphaproteobacteria; order Rhodobacterales; family Paracoccaceae; genus Paracoccus; species Paracoccus actinidiae. Next base: position 4,553,989 of record NZ_CP132956.1, on the reverse strand, counting down.
CATGCGCTGCTGCAAGACTGATGAAAGTTTCAGCGCCTTCATTGCTCTCGCCGCAACCGTCATTCGGCTCCGGTGAACGTCAACACACCCTAGTAGGCCACAACCGCGACAGCGCCGAAACCACCAATCATGATGCACCGGTTCAGCAGGGTGGTCTTGCCGGATTGGCGTCGCCCGGATGCTTCTGGTGGCTGGTGGCTTGCAGGACGGTATTTCTCCACCTCTGACGTTTGGGCATCAGGCGGCATCCGGCTCGCGGCCGGCTTGTTGTCATGGATGCTCATGTTTCGTCTTTCGTTGATGCAACCGGCATGATCTGCCTGCCTTTTCGTCAGGCGGATGGATCTCAGGCCGCCATGCGAAAGAAGGCGGCGCCCTGGCCGGGAAGGATCACGTACCAGGAAATTGTGAACTCACGCCGAAGCGCAAATGCTTGTTTTTCTTCTACTCCAGCCTGTTGTTAATGGCCATCAGGTTGCTTTCGAAGACCTCCGCGGGTGTCTGGTCGCCGAGACACTTGCGCGGCGTGGAATTGAGGCGGTGGCAAATCGACCTCAAATATCGATTTGTCAGAGCCGTCGGTTTAGTTGAGCGGGGCAGGTGCTTTCTCAGCCTGCCGTTCGTGTTCTCGACCGTTCCCTTTTGCCATGGCGCCTGTGGGTCGCAAAACCAGCTGGTGGCGCCGGCAACACGGCTATCAACGTAGCCAGCAGCAGCGCGAGCCACAGCCTTGCCAAGGGCAAGAACTTCGCCGTCTCGGACGCCCGTGATAGAGTCGTCTTAAGACTCGGCCACCGCCAGCGGCTCGATGTCGGTGTTCACGTCGTCCGAGGCCACCACAAGGATCGCCCGGTCCGCGCCCATCGCAAGCGCGGTGCGCAGCGTCTCGGCCGCCTGACGCACGCCGATGGACACGACCACGACCTCCGCGGCCGCGCCCTTCTCCTTCAGCCGGATCGCCTCCTCGAGCGCGATCTCGTCAAAGGGGTTCATCGACATCTTCACATTCGCCAGGTCAACCCCAGACCCGTCCGCCCGAACCCGAGCCTTCACGTTGTGGTCAATCACCCGCTTCACAGGCACCAAAATCTTCATGGCTGTGGTTGCTTTCTTCCTGTCACACCCGTTCCATGGCCAGTGCGATGCCTTGGCCCACGCCGATGCACATGGTGGCCAGGGCGCGCCGGCCCCCCGTGCGGGCCAGTTCCAGGGCGGCGGTGCCGGTGATGCGGGCGCCCGACATGCCCAGGGGGTGGCCGAGCGCAATGGCCCCGCCGTTGGGGTTCACACGCGGATCGTCGGATCAGCGGCTCGGTCCCCGACTTGCGGATCAGCACGCGCCCGGTGCCCGCCAGCCGCGCCTCGGCATCGGCGATGACCGCGCGGACCTTGGCCGCAGACAGCGGATCGGCTCCTGCGGCGTAGCGGACGTTTTTCAGCAACTGCGGCACAGGGTCGAATTGTGCGGAAAGCCGGCTGGCGCTGTCGCCGGTTTCGGCCATTGCTGCCAGGAACTGCATGGCCGCGATCAGCCCGTCCCCGGTGGTGGCATAGTCGGTCATCACGATATGGCCCGACTGTTCGCCGCCCAGGTTGAAACCGCCCTCGCGCATCCGCTCGACCACATAGCGGTCGCCGACCTTGGTGCGTTCCAGTCGCAGCCCTTGACCGTCCAGGAAATGTTCCAGCCCCAGGTTGGACATCACCGTGGCCACCAGGGCATTGCCGCGCAGACGCCCCTGGTCGGCCCAGCGGGCTGCCATCAACGCCATGATCTGGTCGCCGTCGGCCACGCGGCCCTTTTCGTCGATGATGATCACCCGGTCGGCATCGCCATCCAGGCTGATGCCCAGGTGCGCGCCATTGGCCAGCACCGCCGCCGCGCAAGCTTCAGGATGGGTGGAACCCACGCCTGCATTGATGTTGCGTCCGTTCGGTTCTACCCCGATCGGGATCACCTCGGCGCCCAGTTCCCACAGCACGTCGGGGGCGGCGCGATAGGCCGCGCCGTTGGCGCAGTCGATCACCACGCGCAGCCCGTCCAGCCGCTTGCCGGCAGGAAAGGTCGTCTTGGCATATTCGACGTAACGGCCGCGCCCATCCTCGATCCGCTTGGCCCGGCCGATATTGCCGGGCTGGGCGGGGGTGATGTCGTCTGCGACGATGCGCTCGATCTCGGCCTCGGCGTCGTCGGACAGCTTGAAGCCGTCGGGGCCGAAGAACTTGATGCCGTTATCCTCGGCCGGGTTGTGGCTGGCGGAAATCATGATGCCCACATCCGCCCGCATCGAGCGGGTCAGGAACCCCACGGCGGGGGTGGGGACCGGCCCCAGCAGCAGCACGTTCATGCCGGTGCTGGTCAGCCCCGCCGTCAGCGCGTTTTCCAGCATATAGCCCGACAGCCGGGTATCCTTGCCGATCACCACGCGATGCGCGCTGTTCTGGCCTTCGCGCCGGAAATACCGGCCCGCCGCAGCACCCAGGCGCAAGGCCATCTCGGCCGTCATGGGGTAGGTATTGGCGCGCCCGCGCACGCCGTCTGTCCCGAACAAGCCTCTGCTCATCTACTCTGCCTTTTCATTGTTGGCGGCCTGCCACAGCCGCAGTCCTTGAACCAGATCGCGCATATCGTGGACGCGGTGGACCGTCCAAATGGACGCCCACTTCTTTGCCTCTTCCCAAATCCCAAGCCCCTAAAACCAACACACACGCCGACAATGGCCGGTTCAGCTTAGCAATGGCAGGAGGGGGTCGGCGTCGCGCTTACATCTGATCACTGCCGGTCAGCAGAGCTTCCAGCCGCGCCACCTGCTCGCGGTAGATAGCCTCCAACTCGGCGGGCGTCGGGATCACCACCGTTTCCGACGCCACTGTCGCGGCAAGGTCCCCGCGCAGCGCATCGCGCTCAGCTTCCCGCGCTTTCAGCCGTGCCATCAGAGCCTCCCCTGCCTCGTCGGTCTCAAGCCGGTCGAGCAGGCGCTCAATGGCGGCCTCGGCCTTCTTCAGCTCTCTTTCGATCCGGGCGATGTCGGCGGCGCCATCTTCCGGAGCCTGCGTCATGAGCCGCTCGACCTCCGCCGCGAACTGGGCCGCAAAGACAGGAGTCATCAGGCCCTGGCGCAGGCGGGCCAGCACGCGGGCCTCCAGCCGCTGCCGCGAGATGGCGCGGCTGTCGGGGCATTCCTGCCGCCCCTGGGTCTTGCGCCGGTAGCAGCCATAGCGGTCCTGGCCTGTGATTGTGTAGCCGCCGCCGCAGCAGCCGCACTTCACCAGTCCATTCAGCAGGTATCGGGCACGGTGGCTGTCGTTCAACGCCGTCTTCCCACCCGCGTATTGTTCGTGGGTCCGTTCTAGACGCTCCTGGACTGCGTTCCATACGTCATCTGCAATGATCGCAAGGTCCGGCGCCTCTCCGTACGTGATGTCGTCGGCATCGGCAGGACGCGATACCCGAAGGCCGGTCTCGCTGTCCCGGTGAAACCGGTTGCGGCCATAGACGATGATCCCGACATAGGCCTCGTTGCGCAGCATACCGTCCCTTTTGCGCGCATTGCCCCGGATCGTCGAGTCGTTCCACTTGCCCCGGGGCGGAGAGGGAATGCCATCGACATTGAGCCGCGCCACGATCTGGCGTGGCGCAATCCCGGCGGCGTAATCGTCGAAGATGCGGCGGACGATCTCGGCCTCATGCGGCACGATCTCGCGGTGGAGGCCTTTCGCGCGGGGCATCACGCGATAGCCGTAGGCAAGGCCTGCGGTGACGCGGCCGTCGCGGGTGCCGCCCTTCTGGCCACGCCGCACCTTGTCGGCGGTCTCGCGCGACTGGTGCTCGGCAATGGCGCCGAGAAAGGGGACCAGTTTCTAGTTGTCACATCCCGCGTGATTGTGTACGCGCTTTCTGAACAGCTCCGGCCTTTGGCGTTGCCAGTCCTTGAGGGCGGCGACGGGCGCTCGGCCCTTGAGTGCCGCTTGCGGTAGTTGGCTGTTGTGTCGAAGTTCTCGCTCCGACCGAAGGCGCCGGTCGCGATGCTATAAGCCTTGATGCGGTCTGCGCGCCCGGCCAGCGTTTCCTCGACCACATAGCTCAGGAAACGCCTATTGCGTTCGGAGGCATCGAAGTCGGGCGAGGCCAGGATGCGTGCCAACTCGCCGCGAATCAGGTCTGGTGTCAGATCTGTCATCATCAACCATTCCTTCCCGACCTAGAGGAACGTCACAGTAACGTACTCTGTAAGGCGGTTGTTGAGGCGGAATTTCTAAGGCAGCCTAGAAATTATAATAATCCTCCCAGTTGTTTTGCAACAAAGGAGTCTTATCCGCATGCGCGCCGTGGACCTTGCCGTCGGATTTTTTCCAGATCGTGCCAAGGCTATCAGACGTCTTTACCTGAAAGACGAACAGTTTCGATCGATTTGCGAGGATCTCTTCCTGGCTCAGGCCTCACTGCGACAATTTGAGGGCAAGCCCGATGCCGAAACCCTGGAGGAAGTTAAGGACTTCAGGACTGTCCTGCAGGAACTGAAAGCCGAGTTACGTGCCTATCTCGATGCCTCCGGCAGGTACTGAGCAAGGGTCATTGCCTAGCATTACAGTTGCACCTTTCTTCGTAGGTGTGCCTGCTTTGCCGCGGCTTGATGGGCCCTTCGCCACATCGACCATGCAATGATATGAGCCGGTTCGATCCGACGTTGGGCCAAGCGATTGGCGATGCGTCGGATCTCCTGGATTGACCAACGGATCAGCCTAGTCGAAGGTGGGCCTGCCTTGCCGCGGCTTGATGGGCCCTTCGCCACATCGACCATGCGATGATATGAGCCGGTTCGATCTGACGTTGGGCCAAGCGATTGGCGATGCGTCGGATCTCCTGGATTGACCAGCGGATCAGCCTGGGTTTGCTGGCATCCTGCGCATGGTTTTTTTGGGCGGTTCGGCATTGGCGTGATGGCGAATGGTCGCCATCATGGCAAAGGCCAGCATGACCAACGACACATGGCGGTGCCACCCGTGCCAGGAGCGGGTCTCGTTGTGATCGAGGCCGAGTTCGTTCTTTGCGGCCTCGAAGCTGTCCTCGATTGCCCATCGATGTCCTTCGACGCGCACCAGTGTATCCATGCCCGTGCCCTGCGGACACCAGGTGGTGAAGAACGCCAACTCGCCGTCAGAGATAGTGCGGCGGATCAGCAGGCCACGCGTCCAGACCCCGCGGAAATCGGCATTGAAGTCATCAGCATCGAGATCGGCCAGATCAAGGTAGGCCCAGTCGTGGAGGCGCTCGCCCTTTGTGCCCGAGCCTGCCGAAAGGCGCTGCCAGGCTTCTGGCGGCAAGGCTCCCGCGATGTCCCTTGCGGTTCCGCTGACGGCATGGGGTTTGGCCCAGGACGGGGCAGCGGTCGAGCCCCGAGCGAGAGACATGCGGGTTGAGGAACGCGCGCACCACCGCGAGCCGCTCGTCGAGCGGCAAGAGAAGCGCCTTGCGGAGTGCAACCGCGACGGCCTGCCTCCTGCGCAGGCGTCAGCGTCGTCTGCAAGCGGTGCGGCGTGTGGCTCCGGTCGTGGACGTCGTCGCGACCCCGCCATTTCCAGACCGTCTGCTCGGAGATCCCGTAGCGCTCGGCCACCCGCCAGGCCGGTTCGCTGCTGGTCTGGATCGCGGCACGGATCTTCGGCGTCGTCGTCGCCTGCTTGTGCAGAGAGATCAGCATGCTCGAACCCCTCTCGAACCTCGCGCAGGATCGACCTTGCCATGAACAGGGCAGATCGGCGAGGGTCTATGTGATCATCCGGGATGGAACACTTAGCAAGGCAGCAAACTGGTCGAAAATCCCGGACCACCTCTCTTGCCTTTGCCTTACAAGAAAGCCTGCGCATCAACGTCCGACAGTCCGCCCTTGATGAGCTCGGCCTGCCAGTCGGCCCTTGGTTGGAGGCCGCTAGAGCCGCTATCCGCGCGGGTGCCCTGCCGAGCAACGCATCGCGTTCCTCAACAGGGCGCAATGCCCCTCGGCGAGCTCCGCGAGCTTGTCTTTCATGTCGAACCAGGGTAGCGCGTCGCCTACGTCACCGATGCCGCCGACACTGTTGAGAGCCGCGAAAGGATCATAGAACTCGCCCGCGGTGCCGATCACCTGTTCATAGAAGCCGCCTTTACGGACGCCCATAGCGACCGTGCTCGTGCCACTGCGCACTTGGCTGCCGGCGCTGCCGGAGAGATTGCGCGAGTCTCTGGCGCACGTCGTGCCATCGGCTTTCACCGATCGGCCCGCTATGCCGGGTCATCCAAGTGCATCTCCGCTGAGCTCGCCGCGGCGCTGGACCCTAAGGCACCTCGCGAGGTCCTTGGAGAGCGCAACCCCCAGGACGAAGAACCGAGCTGGGTGGGACAATGGCGCAGCAATGGCCTCTCGGCCGAAAGTGCCCTTACCCGCTTTGACAGCCTGCCGGGCACCGAGCCCGAGGAACTGACAGGTACCTGGCGGGGCTCGGGATTGCCCACCGGCCATCCGCTTGACGGCCTTCTCGAGAGACTTGGCTGGCAGGGAAAGCGCTTCGAGTGCAAGGAGCGCGTTTACCCCCTGATCTTCCACCCCGACATTGCGCTTGATCCCAGCCGTTTGCCACTGTCGGTGGCCCTGCGTTGGCCTCGCGTCGCCCGGAGCATCCCCGTGCGGGGTGGTTTTGCCCTCGTCCGCAGAGCTCTGCTTGCACGGGGGCCTTCGGCAAGCCTTGCCCCCCTGTGTCAGCGTAGTTGTCCGCCCGTCGTCTTTTCCTCTATTTTTCAGGTGGGCGCCGTCAGATCCGCCCCCTCGTGGATCACGACCTGGCGGTGGTTTTCTACGACCTCACCACGGTGCGGATCCATGGCGAGGGCGAGGTCGCTGATGATTTGCGCGCCTTTGGCATGAACAAGGACACCGGCGGCATCGCCCGGCAATTCGTCCTCGGCCTTGTGCAGACGGCGGAAGGCCTGCCGCTGATGCACACGGTTCATCCCGGCAATGTCGCCGAGACCAGAACCTTGCAGGCGATGCTGAAGACCGTGCTGCAGCGCTTTCCCGTTCAGCGTGTCGTGCTGGTCGCCGATCGCGGGCTGCTGAGCATGGAGAATATCGGCGAGCTGACCGCGCTCGCCGAACAGGGCGGGCGCAAGCTCGACTTCATCCTGGCATCGTGCAGACGGCGGAAGGCCTGCCGCTGATGCACACGGTTCATCCCGGCAATGTCGCCGAGACCAGAACCTTGCAGGCGATGCTGAAGACCGTGCTGCAGCGCTTTCCGGTCCAGCGTGTCGTCCTGATTGCCGATCGCGGGCTGCTGAGCATGGAGAATATCGGCGAGCTGACCGCGCTCGCCGAACAGGGCGGGCGCAAGCTCGACTTCATCCTGGCAGTTCCGGCGCGGCGCTACACGGACCTGGCTGAGACCTTCCGCAAGCTGACCTTCTCCGAGGACGGCTTGGCAGAGGCCAGCTTCGCCGGCCATCGCCTGATCGTCGCCCATGATCCTTTGCGCGCCCAGGATCAGACAGCCCGTCTACACGGACCTGGCTGAGACCTTCCGCAAGCTGACCTTCTCCGAGGACGGCCTGGCCGAGGCCAGCTTCGCCGGCCATCGCCTGATCGTCGCCCATGATCCTTTGTGCGCCCAGGATCAGACAGCTCGCCGCCGCGCCCGGATTGCCGAGCTCGAGGCCATGGCCGAGAAGATGGTGACCCGCCTCGACGCGCAGGATGCCGGCCAGACCGCCCGAGGTCGCCGGGCTTCTGATCGTGGCGCCTATGGCCGCTTTACCCGCGCTGTCGCCGAGGCCGAACTCACCCGCGCTTCATCAAGGCAGACTATGCCACGGACCGGTTCAGCTGGGCGCTCGACGAGGCGGCAATCGCGGCGGCCGAGCTTTTCGATGGCAAGCTGGCGCTGATCACCAACGCGCCCGACCTCACGCCCGCTGAGGCGGTGGCCCACTACAAGGCCTTGAGCGATATTGAGCGCGGCTTCCGCGTCCTCAAATCCGACATCGAGATCGCCCCCGTCCACCATCGCCTGCCGGACCGGATCCGGGCCCACGCCCTGATCTGTTTCCTCGCCCTCGTTCTCTACCGGGTCATGCGCATGCGCCTGAAGGCGAAAGGGCACACCGCAAGCCCCAGAACCGCGCTGGATCACCTGGCGCGCATCCAAAAACACGTAACCCACATTGGAGCACAGACCTTTACAGGGATCTTGGGCGATCTCAACCGGTCGTCGCAACACCAGCATATTGTGTTCTCGTCATGAGCTCGTCCAGCGCCTCTGCGGGCGTCTTCCAGCCGAGCGTCTTTCTCGGTCTGCCGTTCAGGGCGACTGCGACGGCTTCCAGATCTTCAGGGCTATGCGTGCTGAGGTCTGTGCCTTTTGGGAAGTATTGCCGAAGAAGGCCGTTGGTGTTTTCGTTTGTGCCGCGTTGCCAAGGGCTGTGGGGGTCACAGAAGTAGACCGGTAGCCCCGCGAGGATCTTCAGATCCGCATGGCGGGCCATCTCCGCACCCTGATCCCAGGCAAGCGACCTGCGAAGATGGCTCGGGAGTTCGGTGATGCTGTTCGCAATGGCATCACGAACCGCTTCGGCGCCATGTCCGGCGAGCGCGGGTCCGTTCTTCTGACGCAGATCCGTTCCATGCCCAGCCATGGGCGGCAGATGAAGGAGCAAGGTGAAGCGTGTGGTCCGCTCGACCAGCGTGCCGATGGCCGAACTGTTCAAGCCGAGGATAAGATCTCCTTCCCAATGACCGGGAACGGCACGATCCGCCGCTTCGGCGGGACGCTCGCTGATCATGATCTCAGGTGAAATGAATGACTTGCCGCGGCCCGTGCTCCTGGCATGAGGAACCCGAAGGGCTCGTCCGGTGCGAAGGCACGCCGTCAACTCCCGCTTCAGGGCACCACGTCCCTGGATATAGAGCGCCTGATAGATCGCCTCATGGCTAATTCGCATCGTCGTGTCCCCTGGAAAGTCGAGCTCAAGCCTTCGCGAGATCTGTTCAGGGCTCCAAGCTATTGCCCACCGCCGTGCCTGTCTCGGGCCATGGCGTCGCCCCTTCCAGGCAACCTTCGGCCTCTTGATCGCCTTCCCATCCGGATGCGTGACCTGGCCGGCCAAGCGATCCTGAACATAAAGGCGCAGGGCTTCGTTCGATGCCAGCTTGGCCACCTTTGGGCGGCGGGCCGCGCGTTCTGCATGCCACTGGGCCGTCGTCGCGCGATACTCGAAACTACCGTTTCGAGTTGCGGCATTGCGCCCCAGCTCACGCGAGATCGTCGATGGAGCCCGTTTCAGATGTTGCGCTATGTGCCGAACACTGCAGCCCCGGGCCCGCATCAATGCAATCTCCTCGCGCTCCTCGAAAGACAGATACCGTCCCGAGGGCCTTCCTGCGGAAGGTAATAAATGTGATGGGGGCATGCCGCCGGCCTCGCGAAACCACCTCGTTCCTACCGGCTGTGATACTCCGATCTCGACCGCCGCGCTCTCGCTTGATCGGCCTGCCGCAATCAACTCCCAAAACTGCAACCGTTCTTCTCGACGCGCAACGCCAGGACGCCCGGGTGAATGCAGCGCCGCTCTCGTGCAGCGCTCTGATCTTCGCTTGCCCCTTGCCATGGCAACCTCCTTCAAAAGGGTGTCGGCGCGGGCTTCGTGGTGGCGATCTGCGGCCAGATCATGACCATGCCCGGCCTGCCACGCCATCCCGCAGCCGAAACCATCGGCCTCAACGACATGGGACAAATCGAAGGCCTGTTCTAGGCTTAAGATAAGGTATTCGGCTTGCGCCACTGCCCGGCCCATCGTCACGAACTGCTGCGCTTTGGATGGAACGTGGCCGCTGTGAAGCAGCCACAGGCATCAGCAGGTGTGCCGGCTGCGTGATCCTCTGCCGCGAAAGGAACCGCCGGTTTCAGATATCTGGTTCCCGCTTGTCAGCGGGATCGCACACCCCCTTGTTGCCGCCGCGGCGACGCTTGAATCAGGAGATTGCCCATGAACGCCACCGCCACCCCCCTGGCCACGATGCCTGCCCACGCCCAGACGATAGACGGCGCCGCCTTTGCCGCCGACTTGCGCCAACGTGTCGCCGTCGAAGTCGCCCGGCTTCAGGCCGAACACGGGGTGACCCCCGGCCTTGCTGTCGTCCTGGTGGGTGAAGACGCCGCCTCGGCCGTCTATGTCCGCAACAAAGGGACGCAAACCAAGGCCGCCGGCATGGCCTCGTTCGAGCACCGGTTGCCCGCCGACACCGATGCCGCGACGCTGCTGTCGCTGGTGCGGCGGTTGAACGAAGACCCGGTGGTCCATGGCATCCTGGTTCAACTGCCGCTGCCAGATCATCTGGACAGCGACCTGGTGATGAACGCCATCGACCCGGCCAAGGACGTGGACGGCTTCCATATCCTGAACGTGGGGTTGCTGGGCACCGGGCAAAAGGCGATGGTGCCCTGCACGCCGCTGGGCTGCCTGTTGCTGCTGAAGGACCGCCTTGGTTCGCTGGCCGGCCTGAACGCGGTCGTGGTCGGGCGCAGCAACATCGTCGGCAAGCCGATGGCGCAGCTTTTGCTGAAGGAAAGCTGCACTGTCACCATCGTGCATTCTCGCAGCCGCGACCTGCCCGCCATCTGCCGCAATGCCGACATCCTGGTTGCCGCAGTCGGCCGGCCCGAGATGATCGGCGCCGACTGGATCAAGCCCGGTGCGACGGTCATCGACGTGGGCATCAACCGCGTCGAGCGCGACGGCAAGCAGCGTCTTGTGGGCGACGTGAACTATGCCGCCGCATCGCAGATCGCAGGTGCGATCACGCCGGTTCCGGGCGGGGTGGGCCCCATGACCATCGCCTGCCTGCTGGCCAACACCCTCACGGCCTGCTGCCGCATCCACGGCCTGCCGGAACCGGAAACAGCGGTGTGACGATTGCGTATTTGAACAGGCAACCGACTCTTCGGCTGCGACAGAGTGCGTGCCGCCACGGACGCAACGATCATGCCGGAAATCTGCTCCACTTACTTGCTTCCGTAACTAGGGCAGTTTCCGGCGCGGTGTGAAGTTTACGCCGGTTGCGCGCCCACCAGATCGGGCAGCGGAGGGATGCGCTCGGCGGTCCCGTTGAGGTGGTGGACGAGCAGCGCCGGCGTGGCATCCGGCTTTTTGCCGCATGGCGGGAGGCCGAAGGTGGCGAGCCTCGCGGATGATCTGATCGGCGAGATCCGGCTGCGCCGCGTCGGCGGCAGGGCACCGCGCGACAGCGGGCTGGGCAAGGCAAGGGCGCGTCGGTCGGGGGCAGGGGGGTCATCCTTCTCGGCGCGGGCACGCGATCTGTGGCGGGTGGGCCAGGGCTCGAACGCGGCGGTGCTGAAGCGGATCGCGCGCGGCGGCACGCAGACCCCGGTCCGGCTCCGGGCGCAGCTCAAGTATCTCTTCACCAAGTCCCATGCTCTGTTTGGCAACACGATCGGGCTCG